>VBAC01000003.1 GCA_005883305.1 Alphaproteobacteria bacterium
CCCCACAGATCCGGACGTGCGCAATTCACGCATCCGGCTCTTCGGTCACGGGTTCGCCGCACGCGGGAGGAGTGGTCGCATGATGATGCGCGGCTGCGGAAGCGGGTGACGCTTCGGCAGTCGGTTCATGGTATCCCATCGGCGAGTGACGTCTTCCGGGTGCCGGTCGCGTGGCAGTAGGGGTATGCGCGGAGGCCACGATGGACGAGGCGAAGAAGACGGCGGATGGGCGACGGCGTTGGGAGCATTGGACCGAGGATCAAGCCCGAGCGTCGCTTGAGGAGCTCGCGCAGTCGGGGGTGAGCATGCAGCAATTCGCGCAGAACAAGGGAGTATCGACGCAGCGGATTGCGTACTGGAAGAAGCGGCTGGCGGAGGGCGGCGCGACCACGTTCATCGCGGTGCCGTTGTCGATCCGGACGCGGCCGGAAGAGTCGTTGACCATGCGCCATCTCGAGATCGCCGTGGGCCGAGTCGCGATTCGCATTCGAGAGGATCTCGATGTCGAGCGACTGGTTCGAATCATCGGCGCGCTGGCACGCGAGACGGCCTGATGCTCCCCCTGCCACCCGGCGTCCGCGTCTTCGTCGCGACGGGCCGAGTGGATGGGCGTAAGGGAATCGATGGGCTGAGCGCGCTCGTGAGGTCGCAATTTCTGGAAGACCCGCTGTCGGGGTCGATGTACGTTTTCTTCTCGCGTCGCGCGGACCGCGTTCGGGTTCTCTATTTTGATCGCGACGGTTACGTGCTCATCACGAAACGATTGGAGAAGGGGGTCTACCGGCTGCCTTGGCGCGCGGAGCAGGGGCGCGTGGTGATCGAAGCAGCGGAGCTGCTCTTGGTGCTGGAAGGGATCGAGCTTCGTGGAGCAGGACGGCGAGCGCGGTGGTCGCCATCGTCAGGTGTTCGACCGCTACCTGCTTGGTGAGGTCGATTTTAGCCGCCACGATGATCGAAATCTCTTTCCATTCGTCGCGCGTTTTGGCAGAGAAGATGGAGCGTGTCCGCACCGGGTGAGAAGCCTCGATCGATCACGAGCCCGATCGATCCCGATCTGGGCGCGGTAAGGAAATTCATCGAGGAGATGCTCCAAAAGGGAGCCGTCGCCGGATTGGTGGCTGCGATCGTCGCGCTGTTGATGAAGATGCGCGACCTCAACACCGAGCTGATGAAGAAGCTCGCGAGCAAGTCGCGCAAGCGCCCGCCCAACGAAGCGATGCGACGGTTGCAGATGGAGCTGCCGTTCTTGTGCGCGCCGGCGGCGAATGACGCGAAGCCTGAGGTCTCCGATGGCAAGAAGCCGAAGAAGCGCGGTGCCAAGAAACCGAAGGCCCATGGGCGTCCCATGTTGCCATCGCACTTGCCTCGCGTCCCCAACGTACTGCTTGTTGCCGCAGCCAAGCGCACATGCCCGGACTGCAACGTGGAGGTCAGGCGTATCTGCCTCAAGACAACGGCGGAGAAGCTGGATGTCGAACCTTCGAAGTTCATCGTCTCGCAGACACAGGTCGAGACGTGCGGCTGCCCCAAGTGCCACCAGTACATCGTGACGGCGGACAAGGGAGACGAGATCGTTGACCGCGGCATCCTCGGCAACGAGCTTCTCGTGCAGGCCATGGTCGACCACTACCAGGACGCGGTGCCATGGGAGCGGATGGAGCGAAACGCGCGGCAAGAGCGCGTGCCGCTGGCGGCCAATACCCTCGCGTCTTCCGTGGGTCGCATGATCGATCTGTTCGACCCGATCGTGCGCCACGTCCGCGAGGCGTGCCTATCCTCGAGCTTCACCGCGCTCGACGCCACGCGCATGCCGGTGCTCGAGCCGCTGCATCCGCTTGGTATCACAAGCGGCGCGCTTTGGCTCATCGAGGGAGCGCACCGCTACGCATGCTTTCTGTACGCGCCGAGCGCGCACAGCGAGCATCTGAGGAAGTTCTTCGAAGGGCGCAAGCTCGGCAGTGTGATGTGCGATGGGTCACCCACCAACAACTGCGTCGAGAAAGACGCCGGCGGCCATCGCGGCGGTTGCAATGCCCACGGCCGGCGCGGCCTCGTCGAGGCACTCCGCGGCGGCGACGCGCGCGCCGTCCAAGGCCTCGAGCTGTACGCGAGGATCTTCCACGTCGACGCGGAATCCAAACGCCTGGGCGAAACGCTCGAGCAGCGCTTCGAGCGACGGCAGCGCGACAGCGCGCCCGTCGTCTGGGAGCTGCGCGCCTGGGTCGACGTTTGGCGCGCGGATGTCGAGCCCAAGAGTGTTCTCGGCAAGGCCCTCGGTTATCTCCATCGCCAGTGGCCGCGCTTGACGGCATTCCTGCGCGACCCGCGCATGGAGCTGACCAACAACGAGGTCGAGGGCGACCTTCGTACCTGGGTGCTGGATCGCAAGACATGGCTCTTCGTCGGTCACGAGACGAGCGCGCGGCGCGCCGCCGACGCGCTGACGATCCTCACGACCTGCAAGAAGATGGGTATCAATCCCCGTTCCTATCTGCGCGACACACTCGCCAAGATTCTCGCGGGTGAGAAACACCTCGCAGCGCTGTTGCCGGAAACGTATGCCGCGTCGACCGTCGAGCGCGCGTCTCCGGTCGCGGCGTAGTCGCCGCGCAACCGATGGCGACGCCGAGACGGATGACGCCGGACGGCGGGCGTGGTTGATTGTGCCCATGCTGCCGCTCGAGGGAACGCTGCTGGAGAAGCTACGCAAGATCGAGGCTCTGCACGCCGGCACGAACGTCGACGGCGAGCGAGAAGCCGCGCGGCGCGCCGCCGAGCGCATCCGCGCACGCCTTGCCGAGCTGCGCAACCGCGAACAGGATGAGGAGCTCTTCTACTCGCTACCCGACCCCTGGAAACGCAAGCTGTTCCTCGCGCTCTGCCGGCGCTACGGGCTCGCCCCTACCGAGAACCTGGCCGGCGCTACAGCACGGTGATCGTCCGTGCACCAAAGGCGTTCCAGCATGGAACCCTTTGGCCGGAGTTTCTCGCACTCTCCGAGGAGCTGCATGCCCACCTCAATCAGCTGACCGAGCGCGTCATCCGCGAGGCAATCAATGAGGACATGAGCGAACCGACCGAGGCCGTTCCCAAGGCCTTGCCCGGCGCAGTCGGCGGTTGACTGCCATCCCTCTTCCCGCACACGACCGTTCGAAGATCAATACCCTTCCCTGGCGTCGTTCGCCGATGGGATACGTTGCCGTCGCCGTCAAGGACCACGTCAACGTCAACGAATGGGCGAAAAGGTCATCAGGTCGATGGAAACGGAGCACTAGTGCCGTCCACCAGAAATAGTGGCCTATTTCTGGTGGACCCGCGCTCCGCGCGGCGCAGCTTCGCTGCGGGCACTATCACTTTGTTTCTGCGGGGGCCCTGCCCCCGCCCCACCGGAGCACGTCCGGTTTGGGGCCCCACCCCCGCGGCGCCCTCCGGCGCCGACGTCCACGCTTCATTACAGCGCATGACTTCCGGTTGCGCGAACTAGTTCCGCCCGGCGGAGGTTCGGGCCGCTTTCTTTCCCCAGGACTTGGGGCGGTAGGTCCAATGGAAGGGCTGGTCGGTTTGGTCGTGCCAGAGCATGTAGGCGTAGAGCTTCGTACAGAGATCGTCGGTTGAAGTGAACGACCCGCGCGCGAGGACGCGCCTGCCAAGTATTGAGAACGCGCATTCGATCTGGTTGAGCCAGGAAGCATGTTTGGGCGTGAAGTGCCGCTTCCAGCGAGGATGCGCTTCGAACCAGTCGTTGACCTCGTCGGTATCGTGCGCGAAGAGGTTGTCCATTACGATGTGGCCGTTGCCTTCTGGGTAGCAGGCATCGACCACGTTGAGCAGGTCCACGAAGGTGGAACCATCGTGGTCCTCCGAGCAGAAACCGAACAGCTTGCCGCGCCTTACGTCGAGAGCTCCCATCAGCGCGAGCGTACCGTGGCGGATGTACTCGAATTCGCGACGCACCGGCTGACCGGGCCGCATGGCAATGTCGGCGTAACGCCGCTCGAGCGCCTGCATTCCGGTCTTCTCGTCGACGCAGATGACGTGCTCCCGGGTTGGCGTCTCGTAGTAGACGCGTAGCACGTCATCGCGCTTCTCACGGAACTCTTCGTCGTGTGAGGTCAGCCACATTTTTTGCCGGTGCGGCTGAAGCTCCGCTTGGCGCAGAATGCGCCTCACGGTCGATTCGCTCAGGTCCCAGCCCTCGCGCCGCAAGTAGTCGGCAAGTAGATGTGCCGACCAATGCGTAACGGGAATGCCTACGTCGCCGGGTGGACGGCAGGCCTCGGCGACGACTCTGGCCGCCTGCGCGTCGGAGAGAGAGAGGGCGGTCGACCCGACCGCGGGGCGTCCGCCAGCTTCGCGCTCGGCTTGGTGCACGCAAAGCGCTTGCGCCACTTGCGAACCGTCCGCTCGTTGACGCCCAAGACTTTCGCTACATCCATCGCCGCTACCCCGTCGGACAACATCAGCAGGGCTTGCGCTCGGAGCACGATTCGCTTCTCTGCCTTCGCCGGCCGCAGTGCCGCCTCGACGCTTCGCCGCTCTTCAGCTGCCAGCGCCAGTGGCACCGTCGGGCGGCCGGGATGAGGCCGGTCCACCAACGACGTATAGTCAATCATGCCACTCTCTTATCCGACCTCGTGAAACAGGGCCAAATAACGGGCGGGCGGTACTAGTCCTACTGACCTGCCCGAGCTTCGGCGGTCCGCTATTCTGGGCGGGAAGCATGTGGGAAAGCGATCCGATTTCGGGCGAGATTGGGATGACATACTTTCGACCTGGTGTTCGGGCCAACCGATCGCAATGGCTGCCGGTACCGCTTGGGAGGCAATCGGAAGAGTCGAGCGACTCTGCCCCGAGTTTCTCGACCCGATTCTCGCTGGACCAGCGCGGGGCCCTTACCTGATTGCGC